>NZ_CP139972.1:6325000-6327500 GCF_034424315.1 Chitinophaga sancti | reverse complement strand
CTTGAAGCTCCGGAGCTTTCTAATAAATATGGCGGCTACCTACTCTCCCGCATGATAGTGCAGTACCATCGGCCATGAGGGGCTTAACTTCTCTGTTCGGAATGGGAAGAGGTGAACACCCTCGGCAAAACCACCATAAGATCTTGAAGATCTTTTGTTACTTAACTCCTGTCTTTGCAGACCAGCAGCAGTAACGCAATAATTTACATATTGGGAAGTTGAAACACAGTATATAATAAAATTAAAGCTTACGGGCAATTAGTACTACTCGGCTTCGATGTTACCACCCTTACACCTGTAGCCTATCAACGTCGTAGTCTCCGACGGCCCTTAAAAGTAAACTCATCTTGAGGTTGGTTTCACGCTTAGATGCTTTCAGCGTTTATCCTTTCCGTACATAGCTACTCGGCACTGCACCTGGCGGCACAACCGATACACCAGCGGTACGTACGACCCGGTCCTCTCGTACTAAGGTCATGTCCCCGCAATTTACTAACGATCACAACAGATAGGGACCGAACTGTCTTGCGACGTTCTGAACCCAGTTCACGTGCCACTTTAATCGGCGAACAGCCGAACCCTTGGGACCTTCTCCAGCCCCAGGATGTGACGAACCGACATCGAGGTGCCAAACCTCCCCGTCGATATGAGCTCTTGGGGGAGATCAGCCTGTTATCCCCGGAGTACCTTTTATCCTTTGAGCGATGGCCCTTCCATGCAGAACCACCGGATCACTTTAGCCAGCTTTCGCTCCTGCTCGGCTGGTCAGCCTCACAGTCAAGCACCCTTTTACTAATGCGCTCTGCGTACGATTACCAACCGTACTGAGGGTACCTTTGCGAGCCTCCGTTACTTTTTAGGAGGCGACCACCCCAGTCAAACTACCCACCAAACAATGTCCCCCTTACGGGGTTAGACTCTAAACAACAGAAGGTTGGTATTTCAACGTTGACTCCACAACTCCTGGCGAAGCTGCTTCATAGTCTCCCAACTATCCTACACATCTGTGGTTCAAAATCAATGTTAAGTTGTAGTGAAGGTTCACGGGGTCTTTCCGTCCCGTTGCGATTAACCGGCATCTTCACCGATACTACAATTTCACCGAGCTCGTGGTAGAGACAGTGTCCAACTCATTAGACCATTCGTGCAGGTCGGAACTTACCCGACAAGGAATTTCGCTACCTTAGGACCGTTATAGTTACGGCCGCCGTTTACTGGGGCTTCAGTCAGAAGCTTTGGGTTGCCCCGAACATCCTTCCTTAACCTTCCAGCACCGGGCAGGTATCAGGCTCTATACGTCATCTTTCGATTTTGCAGGGCCCTGTGTTTTTGTTAAACAGTTGGTTGGACCATTTTACTGAGACCGCATTACTGCGGTACGCCTTATCCCGAAGTTACAGCGTCAATTTGCCTAGTTCCTTTACCACGGATCACTCGAGCGCCTGAGGATACTCTCCTCGACTACCTGTGTCGGTTTACGGTACGGGCTGCTATAACCTAACCTTAGAGGTTTTTCTTGGAAGTCTGTTTAGAGACACTATCAACGCAGCCGAAGCTTTGTCGTACTATCAGGTTCATCATCTCATACGGATTTTCCTATATAAGATATAACTACACCCTTTAACGCACTATTCCGTAAGTGCGCGGTCTGTTCACTACTCCGTTACCCCATCGAAATTATAGCAGGTACTGGAATATTCACCAGTTTGCCATCAGCTACGCCTCTCGGCTTTGCCTAAGGACCCGACTAACCCTGATCCGATTAGCGTTGATCAGGAACCCTTAGTCTTACGGCGAATAGGTTTTTCACCTATTTTATCGTTACTTATGCCTACATTTTCTTTTCTAAACGCTCCAGCATACCTCGCGATACACCTTCAATGCAGTTTAGAATGCTCCCCTACCGATTATCTTACGATAATCCTAAAGCTTCGGTTGTATGTTTGATGCCCGATTATTTTCCGTGCTCAAACCCTCGACCAGTGAGCTGTTACGCACTCTTTAAATGAATGGCTGCTTCCAAGCCAACATCCTGGCTGTTATAGGATTTGAACTGCGTTTGTTCAACTTAACATACGATTAGGGACCTTAGCTGTTAATCTGGGTTATTTCCCTCTCGGCCATGGACCTTAGCGCCCACAGCCTCACTCCCGTAGATAATATCATAGCATTCGGAGTTTATTAGGGTTTGGTAGGCGGTGAAGCCCCCTAGCCCAATTAGTAGCTCTACCTCTATGATAACTCTGTATACGAGGCTGTTCCTAAAAACATTTCGGGGAGAACGAGCTATCTCTCAGTTTGATTGGCCTTTCACCCCTATCCACAGGTCATCCCATAGCTTTTCAACGCTAATGAGTTCGGTCCTCCAGTTTGTGTTACCAAACCTTCAACCTGCCCATGGATAGATCACAAAGTTTCGCGTCTACCCCCACTGACTATATTGCGCTCTGTTAGAACTCGCTTTCGCTACGGCTCCGCAACTTAAGTGCTTAACCTTGCC
>NZ_CP139972.1:6317500-6320000 GCF_034424315.1 Chitinophaga sancti | reverse complement strand
AATGGCTGCTTCCAAGCCAACATCCTGGCTGTTATAGGATTTGAACTGCGTTTGTTCAACTTAACATACGATTAGGGACCTTAGCTGTTAATCTGGGTTATTTCCCTCTCGGCCATGGACCTTAGCGCCCACAGCCTCACTCCCGTAGATAATATCATAGCATTCGGAGTTTATTAGGGTTTGGTAGGCGGTGAAGCCCCCTAGCCCAATTAGTAGCTCTACCTCTATGATAACTCTGTATACGAGGCTGTTCCTAAAAACATTTCGGGGAGAACGAGCTATCTCTCAGTTTGATTGGCCTTTCACCCCTATCCACAGGTCATCCCATAGCTTTTCAACGCTAATGAGTTCGGTCCTCCAGTTTGTGTTACCAAACCTTCAACCTGCCCATGGATAGATCACAAAGTTTCGCGTCTACCCCCACTGACTATATTGTCGCTCTGTTAGAACTCGCTTTCGCTACGGCTCCGCAACTTAAGTGCTTAACCTTGCCAGTGAGGAGTAACTCGTAGGCTCATTATGCAAAAGGCACGCCGTCACCCTTTAACAGGCTCCGACCGCTTGTAGGCGCACGGTTTCAGGTACTATTTCACTCTTCTGTTCGAAGTACTTTTCACCTTTCCCTTACGGTACTGGTTCACTATCGGTCTTTAGGGAGTATTTAGCCTTACCAGATGGTGCTGGCAGTTTCACACAGGATTCCTCCGGTCCCGCGCTACTCAGGATACTACACGTCTATCAGAATTTCTGCCTACAGGACTATCACCTGCTATGGTTCATCTTTCCAGATGATTCAACTTGATCTGACTTTCTAAAAGTAGTCCTACAACCCCGTGGCAGCACGCCACCACGGTTTGGGCTCTTCCCCGTTCGCTCGCCACTACTTAGGGAATCATTAATTTATTTTCTTTTCCTGCAGGTACTTAGATGTTTCAGTTCCCTGCGTTGGCCTCCTTTCGGATAATACACCTTCAGTGTACTGGGTTGTCCCATTCGGAAATCTACGGATGTAACGATCGTTTGCATCTCCCCGTAGCTTATCGCAGCTTACCACGTCCTTCTTCGCCTCCTAAAGCCTAGGCATCCGCCATGCGCCCTTATTCGCTTTAAATATCTTTCAAATTGTATACTGTATTACAACTTTATTTCCCAATATGTCAAAGAGCTTAATCTTATCACTAAGATTGTGCTGATGTTGCAGATCCGATCCGCCTGAACCCTTATGGCTCGTACATCTTAACTTATCATTACTGTTTTAAGAACTTCCCGTTTCGCGTCGTTTGCGTTGGGGTTGCAAAGGTAATGATTATTTCATTTCTGCCAAATCTTTTTGAAGTTTTTCTTCTTTTTTTATTTCAGTGTGACCTTTAATAATAGAGGAATACTTCGTAAAGAATCTGTATGAACAAAGAACTTTAATGCTCGTTTTTTCGAGCGGATGGCAAAGATACAATCTTTACTTTCTTTCAACAAGAATTTACCAGACTTTTTTTTTACCGTAGTAGCGGTAGAGATGTGTGGTGTGATATCCTAAGAAGGGATAAAAAAGCCTCCGAATAAGCATTCGGAGGCTTTCTAATAAATATGGCGGCTACCTACTCTCCCGCATGATAGTGCAGTACCATCGGCCATGAGGGGCTTAACTTCTCTGTTCGGAATGGGAAGAGGTGAACACCCTCGGCAAAACCACCATAAGATCTTGAAGATCTTTTGTTACTTAACTCCTGTCTTTGCAGACCAGCAGCAGTAACGCAATAATTTACATATTGGGAAGTTGAAACACAGTATATAATAAAATTAAAGCTTACGGGCAATTAGTACTACTCGGCTTCGATGTTACCACCCTTACACCTGTAGCCTATCAACGTCGTAGTCTCCGACGGCCCTTAAAAGTAAACTCATCTTGAGGTTGGTTTCACGCTTAGATGCTTTCAGCGTTTATCCTTTCCGTACATAGCTACTCGGCACTGCACCTGGCGGCACAACCGATACACCAGCGGTACGTACGACCCGGTCCTCTCGTACTAAGGTCATGTCCCCGCAATTTACTAACGATCACAACAGATAGGGACCGAACTGTCTTGCGACGTTCTGAACCCAGTTCACGTGCCACTTTAATCGGCGAACAGCCGAACCCTTGGGACCTTCTCCAGCCCCAGGATGTGACGAACCGACATCGAGGTGCCAAACCTCCCCGTCGATATGAGCTCTTGGGGGAGATCAGCCTGTTATCCCCGGAGTACCTTTTATCCTTTGAGCGATGGCCCTTCCATGCAGAACCACCGGATCACTTTAGCCAGCTTTCGCTCCTGCTCGGCTGGTCAGCCTCACAGTCAAGCACCCTTTTACTAATGCGCTCTGCGTACGATTACCAACCGTACTGAGGGTACCTTTGCGAGCCTCCGTTACTTTTTAGGAGGCGACCACCCCAGTCAAACTACCCACCAAACAATGTCCCCCTTACAGGGTTAGACTCTAAACAACAGAAGGTTGGTATTTC